>DASXUN010000031.1 GCA_036504815.1 Gemmatimonadaceae bacterium
CCAGACTCGATGCCGCAGCGAGCGAAGGCCGGGTCTCCTTCCGCGAATACTGTCGCGCCAACGGCGCGACAATTTCGTGGAAGGAGACCCGGCCTGAGCGAGCCGCGCACGAGAGTATGCGCTGAAAGGATGCGAGCCGCGAGCAGTTGGTGACGCACGCGCGCCGACGCGTTGCTACTCTCGCGCCATGACGAAAGCGACCAACCAATTCGGCGAACTCGGCGAGCGCATCGCCGCCCGCTGGCTCGAGCGCCAGGGCTACACCGTGCTCGCGCGCCGCTGGCGCAGCGGGCATCGCGACATCGATGTCATCGCGGAGCGCGACGGCACCGTCGCGTTCGTCGAGGTGAAGACCCGCGCGGCGCTGGAGTTCGGCGATCCCGTCGAAGCCGTGCACGCGCAGAAGCAGCGCTCCCTCGTGCGCAGCGCGCGCGAATGGATGGCGCGGCACGACAACGCAAGTTCCTATCGCTTCGACGTGATCGGCGTGCTGCTGCGCGACCGGACCGCGTGGGTGCGCCACGTCGAAGGGGCATTTATGGTGTAACGTTTCTGTACAGATACCCGTCGCGGCCGCATCACGGATCTGATCACTAGGTGCCGATAGCGATATAACGCCAACTTTTACAACGAGTTGCGCAATCTGTTGATAAGTCGTTGTTCGGAAACACGTTAGGTCTCTTGGCCACCGAAGGCCCCTTGTGGAAATGCGTGCGCTTCGTATTTTCTTCGGGAGTTGATTTTCGCTTTCTCTTCGGGGATAGCACCGCCGAATTCGCTGGGTAGATTCCTTCACGGGCCGCCGGCCCCAGTTCGCTCGAGGAGTAAATGGCCGTCACCACCGCGCAGCAAGACGAAAAGAAGAAGGCACTCGGTCTTGCCATCGCGCAGATCGAGAAGTCGTACGGCAAGGGCGCCATCATGAAGATGGGCTCCGACCGTGCGGCGGTGCGCGTGGAATCAATTCCGACGGGCGCGATCAATCTCGATGCGGCGATCGGTGTGGGCGGCATTCCGCGCGGTCGCGTCACGGAGATCTACGGGCCGGAGTCGTCGGGCAAGACGACGCTCTGCCTCCACGTCATCGCCAACGCGCAGAAGACGGGCGGCACCGCGGCGTTCATCGACGCCGAGCATGCGCTCGACACCGAGTACGCCAAGAAGCTCGGCGTGGATGTCGACAAGCTCCTCATCTCGCAGCCCGACACGGGCGAACAGGCGCTCGAGATCTGCGAGATCCTCGTTCGCTCCGGCGCGGTGGACATCGTGGTCGTGGACTCGGTTGCCGCCCTCGTGCCGAAGGCGGAAATCGAGGGCGAGATGGGCGACTCGCACGTGGGCCTGCAGGCTCGGCTCATGAGCCAGGCGCTGCGCAAGCTCACCGGCGCCATCGCGCGGTCCAAGACGTCGGTGGTCTTCATCAACCAGCTGCGCGAGAAGATCGGGGTGATGTTCGGCAACCCCGAGACGACGACGGGCGGCAAGGCGCTCAAGTTCTACGCCTCGCTGCGCCTCGACATCCGCCGCATCGGGCCGGTGAAGGAGAAGGAAGATGTCATCGGCTCGCACGTGCGCGTGAAGGTGGTCAAGAACAAGGTCGCGCCGCCGTTCAAGCAGGCCGAGTTCGACATCATGTACGCCGAAGGGATCTCTCACGTCTCGCTGCTGGTAGATATCGGTGCCGAGGCGGGGATCATCGAGAAGTCCGGGGCCTGGTACAGCTACAACAACCAGCGCATCGGGCAGGGTCGCGAGAACGCGAAGATGTTCCTGAAGGACAATGCGGTCGTGATGGCCGATATCGAAGAGAAGGTGAAGGCCCTGCTTGGCATCGGCCTCGCGCCGGCTGCCGAGGAGGCCGTGGAGGAATAGGGGTGGCAGTCTCGCCCCGACGATGAGCGCCGGGGGGTCGATCTTGGTGTACGGCCGGGGCCCGGAATCCCCGATCTGCACCTGGGTGGCCCCTCGGCGCTTTACTTCTGGCGGAACGAGGAGGGGGTAGGGGCTACGCGAGGGGGGACGAGTGCAGGAACGAGAGGGGACGAGAGGGAACGGGCGCACAAATGACCCCCCTCCCCGTTCCAAGTCCCCTCGCTCGTCCCCTAGCCTCTACCCCCTCCCCGTTCCGTATTCCCCTATGCCCTCCGTGGGTTCTCCCCTGCGGCGGCGCACCACAGTGATTCGTAGATTCCAGCAGGTTTCAGGAGTTCCTTGATGTTCAGCTGGGGCAAGCCAAAGGGTGCAGTCTTGACGGCGGGTGGCGGCGACGAGGAGTCGACGGCTGACCGCCAGTCGTCGACGATTGCCGGGACCGTCACGGCGCTCCGCGAGAATCCGCGCAAGCCGGGGCGCTACGCCGTCCATGTGGACGGCAAGAGCGTGGCGATCGTGAACGCGGCCTATCTCCACGACTCGGGACTCGCCGTCGGCAAGGTGATCGACGAGGCGGCGGGCGACCGGCTGATGGTGGCGGCGCGCAAGCTCGAGGCCTTCGATCGCGCCGCCGCGGCGCTCGGTCGCCGCGCCCGCAGCGCGCACGAACTCGAGCGCTGGCTGCTGCAGCGCGGCTTCGACCGCGCCGATGTCACCGATGCCGTGCAGCGCCTCGAGGAGATCGGCGCCATCGATGATTCGCAGTTTGCCCGTGCCTTTGCCCGTTCCCGTGCGTTGGGCAAGGGCATGTCACGCCGCCGCCTCGCGCAGGAGCTCTCTCGGCGCGGTGTCGATCGCGCGATGGCGGATGCCGCCATCGCCGAGGTGCTGGAGGAAGAGTCGGTCGACGAGCGCGCCCTCCTCGAGGGCGCCGCGCGCAAGAAGCTGGCGATGCTCCAGGGCCAGGAGCCGGAAGTCGTGAAGCGCCGCCTCTACGGCTACCTCGCGCGGCGGGGGTACAACGCGGACGACATTGGAGTGGTGCTGAAGAAGGTCCTCAAGTGAACGGAACGGGGAGGAGGTAGAGGCCCCACAGCGCGGAACGAGGAGGCGGTAGAGGCTCAGGGACGGGGTCTGGGAGTCGGAACGAGGAGGGAGATCACTGGCGCCCCCCGGATCTCCCTCCTCGTTCCACACCTCCTCTCCCCTCGCCAGGCCTCTACCTCGTCCTCGTTCCGCCCAATCCTCTATCGCCGGTGCGCTGTGCGCGCCGTATGAGCTGCCATCACCGCCGCGCCCAGCAGCGCCACCGCCGTCAGCTGGTGCAGCGCCGCAATCGCCACTGGCACGGCGTACAGCAGCGTCGTGATGCCGAGCGCCACCTGCAGGCAGGCGATGATCGCGACGTCGCGCTGGGCTTTCACCACCCGCTCCGGCGCTTCGGTGAGAGTCGCGGCGAACCATAGCCCGACGGCGACGAAGACGGTGAGCGTCGCGACGATCCGGTGGTGGAACTGCGCCGCCACGGGGTTGTCGAAGGCATTCGCCCAGAACCCGTCCAGCGCCCAGTAGCCGGGCGGCACGATCTGCCCGCCCATCAGCGGGAAGGCGTTGTAGATCGCGCCCGCCCGCAGGCCGGCGACGAACGCGCCGCTCAGGATGACGGCGAAGATCCAGATGGCGAAGCCATCCCCGATGTGCACCCAGCGCCGGTCGGTCTTCTCGGCCTTCGCGAACGGGCGGCGCAATGACGCCGATGTCCAGAGGGCGATCACGAGAATCACCAGGGCGAGGCCGAGGTGCGCCGCCAGCCGGTACTGGCTCACGTTGCTGCGTTCGACGAGCCCCGAACTGACCATGTACCAGCCGAGCGCGCCCTGCGCCGCGACGAGGATGGGGAGGAGCGCGAGCCGCAGCCGCAGGTACGACGGAATGTGGCCGCGCGCCAGGTGCCAGACGTACGGGACGGCGATGACGAGTCCCACGCCGCGGGCGAGCAGCCGGTGCGTCCACTCCCACCAGTAGATGAACTTGAACTGCGCCAGCGTGATCCCCGCGTGCACGGTCTGCGCCTGCGGAATCTGCAGGAAGGCGGCGAAGGCCCTGGCCCAGTCGACGTCGCCGCGCGGAGGGAGGACGCCGGAGACGGGCTTCCATTCGGTGATGGAGAGGCCGCTTTCGGTGAGGCGGGTGATCCCCCCGATCACGACGGCGAGCGTCACCGCCACAACGGTCGCGTCAAGCCACAGGATCAGCGCTCTGGTGTTCTTTCCGGTCATGCCTTGAACTTATCTCGCGGCGAGGGGGGCGCGCAGGATCGAGGGGTCCCTCCCCACGAAATTCTCGGGCCTGCGGCCCTCGAGTATTCGCGGGGAGGGACCCCTCGAT
Source organism: Gemmatimonadaceae bacterium (assembly GCA_036504815.1). Classification (NCBI taxonomy): domain Bacteria; kingdom Pseudomonadati; phylum Gemmatimonadota; class Gemmatimonadia; order Gemmatimonadales; family Gemmatimonadaceae; species Gemmatimonadaceae bacterium. Next base: position 4,261 of record DASXUN010000031.1, read on the forward strand.
CCTGCGCGCGCGAAAGAGGGGGAAGGCACGGTCGCTCTCTCACCCCCGCGCGGATCCTGCGGCGTGCTTGCTGGAAAGCCGAAGGGCGGGGCGCGGCGTGCGTACGGAGGCGAGCGCCGAGGCGCGCTTCCCCCTCCACTCGCGAGCCGAAGCGAGGTGCTCTCTCCCGCGAATACTCGAGGGGCCGCCGGCCCCGAGAATTTCGCGGGGGAGAGCACCTCGCGCCGGCTCGTCCCCAACCCGAGGACGGGACCCGCGTCCCGACGCGATCGCGACCAACGAGGCAGGTGACCCGGCGCCCCGTTCCCCCTTACATTTCCCGGATATGCACGCCGCAGACATCCGCCAGGCATTCCTGGATTACTTCGCCAAGCACGGGCACGTCATCCGCCCCTCGTCCTCCCTCGTCCCCGGCGACGATCCCACCCTGCTGTTCACCAACGCGGGGATGGTGCAGTTCAAGAAAGTCTTCCTCGGCATGGAAGAACCGCCCGACGGCAATCGGCGCGCCACCACGTCGCAGAAGTGCGTGCGCGCCGGCGGCAAGCACAACGACCTCGAGCAGGTGGGGCATACCGCCCGGCATCACACCTTCTTCGAGATGCTCGGCAACTTCTCGTTCGGCGACTACTTCAAGCGCGACGCGATCCGCTTCGGCTGGGAATTCGTCACCGACGTGCTGAAGATCCCCGCCGAGCACCTGCGCGTGACCGTCTATCACGAGGACGACGAGGCGCGGCAGCTCTGGAAGGACGTCACCGGCATCCCCGAGACGCGCATCTACGGACTCGGCGCCAAGGACAACTTCTGGCAGATGGCCGACACCGGCCCCTGCGGGCCGTGCAGCGAGATCTATGTGGACCTCGCGCACCTCGCCAAGGACTGGGCCTTCCCCAAGGACGCGCACGGCGAGTGGACGCGCACCGACCTCACCGACTACTCGCTCGACGCCTTTGTTGAAGGCGCCGAGGCGGGGCGCTTCCTCGAGATCTGGAACCTCGTCTTCATGCAGTACGACCGGCAGGCGGATGGCACGATGGTGCCATTGCCTAAGCCGTCGGTGGACACCGGCGCCGGCCTCGAACGCATCGCCGCCGTGCTGAGCGGCGTCACCAACAACTACCACACCGCGCTCTTCCTCCCGCTCATCGAGCGTGTGGAGGAAGTGGTCGGCATCAAGTATCCGTACCGCCCGGGGCAGGGCGTCGGCTCGGCCAACGGCCCCGACGGCCGCGCCATCGATCCGGCGTCGTTCCGCGTGATCGCCGATCACGCGCGCGCCGTCGCCTTCTTGCTCGCCGACGGCGTCTTCCCCAGCAACGAGGGGCGCGGCTACGTGCTGCGCCGCATCCTCCGCCGCGCCGTGCGTCACGCCTGGCTCCTCGGCCGCCGCGAGCCCACGCTCGTGAAGGTCGTGGACAAGGTCATCGAGATGATGCACGACGTCTATCCCGAGCTGAAGGTGCGCCGCAAGCACATCGTCGAGACGACGCGCGCCGAGGAGGAGCGCTTCCTCGCGACCATCGGCGGCGGCCTCGAGCGGTTCGAGTCGCTCGCGCCGATCGGCAGCACGCAGGGCTCCACGGCGATTCGCGGTTCGATCAGCGGTGACGATGCGTTCCGCCTCTACGACACGTTCGGTTTTCCGATCGACCTCACCGAGCTGATGGCGCGCGAGCGCGGCTACCTGGTGGATATCGCCGGCTTCGAGCAGGCGCTGCAGGCGCAGCGCGCGCAGTCGCAGGAGGAGCGCCGCAGCAAGAAGATCGCGGTGGTCGCCGACGACCTCGGCGATGCGTCGCAGTGGGAGCACGCCCCGGCCGAAGCGTCGCGCTGGCAGGGCGCCCCCGGCGATGCGGCCCACGGCCGGTTTGTCGGCTATGAAGTCACGACCATCGAGACCGATGTCGCCGCCGTGCGCCATCTCCCGGACGGGCGGGTGGCCGTGATGCTGCGTGAGTCGCCCTTCTACGCCGAAAGCGGCGGACAGGTGAGCGACCGCGGCACCATCGAGGGAGCCGGCTGGCGCGTGTCGGTGGACGACGTCAAGAAGATCGACGGGCGCATCACCGCCATCGGCGTGCTGGAGGGTGAGTTCCACTTCGGCATGGCCACGGCGCGCGTGCCCGGGAGCCGCCGGCGCGACACCGAGCGCAACCACACCGCCACGCACCTGCTGCACGCCGCGCTGCGCGAAGTGCTCGGCGATCATGTGCACCAGGCCGGCAGTGTGGTGGAGCCCGACCGCCTGCGCTTCGACTTCACCCACCACGGCCCGGTGAAGCCCGAACAGCTCGAGGCCATCGAGCACTGGGTGAACCACGCCATCTGGGAGAACGTGGACGTCACCATCACGGAGAAGAAGTACGCCGACGCCGTGAAGGGCGGCGCGATGGCGCTCTTCGGCGAGAAGTACGGCGATGTGGTGCGCGTGGTGGAGGTGCCCGGCTACAGCGTCGAGCTGTGCGGCGGCACGCACGTGCGCAACACCGGGCAGATCGCGGCCTGCCGCATCGTGCACGAGCAGGGCGTGGCGGCCGGCGTGCGGCGCATCGTCGCCATCACCGGGCCCAAGGCCTTCGAGGCGCTGCGCGACAAGGAGCGCGCGCTCGATGCCATCGCCGAACGGCTGAAGGTGAACGTCGCCGCGGGCGGAGTGGAAGCCATCGCCCGGCGCCTCGACGCGTTGCTCAACGACAAGAAAGCCCTCGAGAAGAAGCTCGAGGAGGCGCTGAAGGGCAGCGGCGGCGGCAGCGCGGTGCAATCCATCGTCGCCGGCGCCGAGAGCGTGAACGGCGCGAACGTAGCCGTGGCGATGACCGACGCGGCGGACGTGGATGCCATCAAGACGCTCGGCGACGCGGTGCGCGAGGCGATGCCCGATGGCGTCGCGGTGCTCGGCGCCGTCACGGACGGCAAGGGAACGCTGCTCGTCGTGGTTGGCGACGGCCTCCGCGCGAAGAACGTGAATGCCGGCGCCCTCGTGAAGGACATTGCGGCCCTCGGCGGCGGACGCGGCGGCGGCAAGCCGCATATGGCGCAGGCGGGCCTGGCCGATGAGGAGTCGCTGAAGACGGCCATGGCCGGTGCCGCCGCGATCGTGAAGAAGGCAATCCAGTAGCGATGGGTGCGCTGCAAGCCTGGCTCGACGCCCGCGTGCCTGCGGCGCCCGATGCGTTGAAGCGGCGCATCGCGCAGATCGTCGCCGAGCATCCCGAGTGGGAGGCGATGCCGCGGTCGCACGCGATGCTGCGGGCGAGTGAATTCCTGATGAAGGAAGTGCTGGCCGCCGCGCCCAAGGACCGCGACGCCGCGCTCGACCTGCTGGCCGGCGATGCCTGCGTGACGTATGCATTGGAGGCGGCCGCCGACGAGCCGTCGACGTTCACCGCCTTCGCCGACCAGGCGATGCAGCGCATCGCCAAGCTCGCCGCGGAGGAGTAGCACCGCGATTTAGCCAGCCGCAGCCCGGGAACGCCGGTTGTAGTCTCCCGTCTTCCGTCTCCCCTCTCCCGTCTGCCCCGATGACCCACCTGACTGAACTTGCCGAACTCGCCGCGAAGAGCGCGACGGACCTTGCCCCCGCCATCGAGAAAGCGGTCGAAATGGTGCGCGGCACGCTGAAGGGCGGCGGCACGCTCTTCTTCTGCGGCAACGGCGGCAGCGCCGCCGACGCGCAGCACATGGCCACGGAATACGTGGTGCGCTACAAGAAGGAGCGCCGCCCCTATCCCGCCATCGCCCTCACGACCGACACGTCGCTGTTGACGGCGGCGGGCAATGACTACGGCTTCGAGACCATCTTCTCGCGCCAGGTGGAAGCGCTGTGCAAGAAGGGCGACCTGCTGATTCTGCACACCACCAGCGGCAACTCCCCCAACCTCCTCCGCGCCGCCGAAGCCGCGCAGGCTCAGGGCGTCGCGACGCTGGCGCTGTCGGCAAAGGGCGGGGGACCGCTCGCCGTGCTCGTGGATCACTGCATCGTCGTGCCGACGGACAGGACGGATAGGGCGCAGGAGATTCAGCTGTGCATACAGCACTACATATGCGAGCAGGCGGAAAAAGACGATTGAGGATTGGCGGAACGGGGAGGGGGTAGAGGCTTGGCGAGGAGGGACGAGATGTGGAACGAGGAGGGAGGTTTCTGGCGCACCGGAGACCTCCCTCCTCGTTCCACATCCCGTCCCTCGTCCCTTAGCCCCTACCCCCTCCCCGTTCCGTCAAAGCGTCCGGAATCGGATGCTCTTCAGTAAACTCAAGCCGAGGCGCGAGCAGTCGGTACATCACCGGCGTCACCAGTCGCGCAATGAGTGTCGATGACACCAGCCCGCCGATGATCACCCACGCCAGCGGCGAGTAGAGCGACGAGCCCTGCAGGGCGAGCGGGAGCATGCCGCCGATGGCGGTCATTGAGGTCAGCACAATGGGCACGAAGCGCACTTCGCCGGCGCGCTGGATGGCATCGTCGAGATTGTAGCCTTGCCGTCGCAGCTCATCGGTGAAGTCGACGAGCAGGATGCTCGTCTTGATCTCGATGCCGATGAGCGCCACGAAGCCGATCATCGCCGCGAAGCTCAGCGTGTTGCCGCTCAGCCAGAGCGCGACGATGCCGCCGACGATGCCGAGCGGGATGACGCTGGCCACGACGAGCGTGCTCTTGAAGGTGCGGAACTCGAGCACGAGGATGGCCATGATGCCGAAGATGGCGACGATGATGGCGTTGCCGATGCCGCCGAAGCTCTCCTGCCGGCTCTCGATCTCCCCGGCCGGAATCAGGCGATAGCCCGGTGGCAGCTTGAGCGACTCCAGCGTTGCCAGCACTTCCTTGGTCACCCGATCGGTGTTGTAGCCGGTGAGCACATAGCTGGTGACCGTCGCCGAACGCACCTGGTTGAAGTGCGTGATGACATTGGGCGATCCCTTGAAGCCGAGCTGCGCCAGCTGGTTCAGCGGGATCATCGCCCCCGTGGTGGAGGCCACGTGGATGCGGTCGAGGATCTCGCTCGTCGGCCGGCCGTCGCGCGGCACGCGCACCGTGATGGGATACTCTTCGCCGTCGCTCGCGCGGAACTTGCCCGCCTCGAGTCCGGCCACGCCCAGGCGCACCGTGCGGTCCAGTTCCACCGTGGCGACGCCGAGCAGCCCGGCCTTCTGCCGGTCCACGCGCAGGGCGAGGTCGGTGCGCGAGACGGCGAGCGGGTCGCGCACGTACTGCGTCCCCGGCGTCGCCGCCATCACGCGCTCCACGCGCGCCGAGAGCGCGCGCAGCGTGTCGAGGTCGGGCCCCTCGATGCGGATGGCGATGGGGGCGTCGATGGGCGGGCCGTTCTCGAACTCGCGCACCTCGATGCGCGCCCCCGGCACCTGCGCCAGCGTGGCGCGCAGGCTGTCGATCATCTGCGGCGTGGAGCGCGGAAGGTATTCGTGCTGCAGCACGAAGAGCTGGGCGATGTTCCCCGCTTCGGCCCGCGGCACCGTGTTGTAATAGACGAACGGATTGTCCTTCCCGACGTTCGTGAAGACCCCGCGCGTGTTGGGATGCTTGAGGATGATGCGTTCGGCGATGCGGGCCACCGAGTCGGTGGCGGCAATCGTCGTCCCCTCGGCCGTCTCGATGTTCACCAGGAACTGCGGCGTCCCCGCCTTGGGGAAGAGCGAGAAGCCCACCACCGGCACCAGCGCGAACGAACTCAGGATCAGGATCACACTGAACAGCAGCGTGCGATACGGATTGGCCAGCGCGCGGTGCAGCACCGGCGCGTACGTCTTCTGGATCCCGCCCTCCAGCAGTTGCAGCCAGCGGTTGCCGCGCTTCTCGCTGGTGACGGGCATGATGCGGCTCGCCAGCCACGGCACGATCGTGAAGCTCACGAAGAGCGACGCGAGCACCGCGTACACCACGGCCAGCGGGAGCGAGCGCATGTACCGCCCGGGAAGTCCCGGGAGGAAGATCAGCGGGAGGAAGGCGAAGATGAGCGTGGCCGTCGCGCCCATCACCGCCACCGCAATCTGCCGCGTGGCCTGCACCGCCGCGTCGCGCCGGGAATGCCCGGCGCGCAGGAAGCGCGAGATGTTCTCCACCACGACGATGGAATCGTCCACCAGGAGGCCGAGCGCGATGACGAATCCGACGATGGAGAGCTGGTTGATGCTGTATCCCGTCACGTCGAGCAGGGCGATCGCGATGGAGAGCGAAAGCGGAATGGACGTCATCACGATTGCCGACGCGCGCGGCCCCAGCGGAAGCAGGGTCAGCAGCACGAGGGAAAGGGCGATGGCGAAGTCGGCGCCGAGTCGCGAGAGGCGGCGGTCGACGTTGGCCGCCTGGTCGAAACCGCGCACCAGCTTCACGCCGCGCGGGAGGGTGCGCTCGAGTTCGTCGAGCACCGGCCACATCTCCGCCTTGGCGACCGTGATGTTCGCGCTCTCCTTCATCGCGGCGGTTACGAAGACGGCGCGCTCGCCGCTCCACCGCCCGATGTGCGTCGGGTCGCCGTACCCCCAGCGCACGTCGGCCACGTCCTGCAACCGCACCACGCCGGCGCGCGATCCGCCCACCACCGTCTGCTGCACTTCCTCGAGCGTGCGATATCGCCCCTGCGGCACCAGGTTGAACCGGCGCGTCCCCGCGTCCACGCTCCCGCCGGGAATCGACACGTTGTCGCTCCCGATGGCCTGCATCACCTGCATCGGCGGGATGCCGGCGCGCGCCAGCTTGTCGAGGTTCAGCGCCACCTGCACTTCGCGTGTCGGCGCCGCCCAGCGCTCCGACTTCTTGATGCTCTCCAGTCGCTCGAGACGCTTCTCGAACTGCTTGGCGATGGAGTCGAGCTGCGCGTACGGCGCCGTCTCGCTCACCAGCGCCGCCTGGAGGATGCTGACGTTGGTCGCCGAGGCGCGGAGGATCTGCAGGCGCGCGAGCCCGGCGGGGAGTTCGGCGCGCAGCGCGTTCATCTCGCGCAGCACCTCGTCCTCCTTGCGATCGGCGTCCACGCTCGGCTCGAATTCGATGCGAATGGTCGCGAGCCCGTCCTCGGCGCGCGCGAAGAGCTTCCAGACGCCCTCGAGCGCGCCCAGCTTGTCCTCGATCTTGTCGACGACCAGCTGTTCCATGTCGCTCGGGCTCGCGCCCGGGTAGACCACGATCACCATGAACGTCGGGATCGGAAAGACCGGGTCTTCGCCGCGCGGGATCCGCTTCCAGCTCGCCACGCCGATGGCGACGAGCATCAGGAACATCAGGATCGTGAACTGCCAGCGCCTGACGGAAAAGGCGGCGAGCTTCACGGCTTGATCTCCACGCGCGCGCTGTCGCTCAGCCAGGCCGCGCCGCTGCGCACCACGCGTGTGACGCCGTCGAGGCCGCGCACCAGCACCTGATCACCGTCCAGCCCGACGAGCGTCACCGCGACGCACTTCGCGCGCCGTCCCGCGGCGTCGACCGTGAAGACGATACCGTGCTCCTGATTCCCCTCGACCAGCGCCTCGGCGGGAATGGCATACACCTCATCCGACAATCGCTCATCCCCAATCGCCTTCCGTTCCCCTTTCCGTTCCCCCACCGTGCCCGTGCCTCTTCCCCGAGGCGAGATCACGGCGCGCCCAACGAGCCCCGATGGCAACCCCGACACCCCCTCGAGCGAGATCTCCACCGTGTACAGCCCGGTGCGCGGGTCAGAGGCCGCGCCAATCTGCGCGACCTTCCCCTTGAAGACCTTGCCCGGCACCGCTTCGAACGCGACTTCGGCGGCGTCGCCCACGCGCAGGCGCACCGCCTCGCGGTCGGGAATGCCGGCGCGCAGCACGCTGCCGCGGCCGCGCGAGGCAAAGTGCAGCACCGGCGCTCCCGCGCCCACCATCTGTCCCGCATTGGCGATGCGCAGCAGCACCACGCCGTCGGCCGGCGCGACGATCGTCGCATACTCCTTGTTCACGCGTGCCGCGCGCAGGTCGGCCTCGGCCACGTCGCGCCCCGTCTGCACGTCCTGCAGCTGCGCAAGCGTGGCCACCGAGTCGCGATAGAGCCGTTCCACGCGCTGCGCATCGCGCCGCGCCTTCTCCGCGCCGGCCGTTGCCTTGGCGAGCATCGCGTCGATCTCGCGCTGGTCGAGCGACGCGAGGAGCTGCCCGCGCCGCACCTTCGCGCCGTCGTCCACGAGCACCCGGCCGACAATGCCGCCGATCTTGAACGAGAGCGTCACTTCATCCTTGGCGCCGAGCGTGCCCGAGGCGCTGATGGTAGTGCCCTGGCCCGCGGGAAGCACCGGGGCCATCTGCACCGGGGTGATAGTCTCGGGCGGAGGATTGCGGCCTTCGGCGGAGGTGCTGCAAGCGGCGGCGAGGGCAGTGAGTATGAGTGCGAGTCTATTGGACATTTGCGTTTTCTTTGAGAGAGGGGGGCGGGGGGCGGGGGCTTGCTGAGGGGTTAGGGGTATGGAGAGGAGGGCGGGGTGGGGGCCCCCTCCCCCAAAGTCATTGAATCGCCCTCAAAGCCGCCGCTCTCTCGAGATCGACATAGCGAGCAACGAGCGAATATCTGCTCATCACCAGATTCAGTTCCGCCGCCGTGAACTGCGATCTCGCATCCGCCCACTCGAGATGCGACGCGAGCCCTTCGTTGAAGCGACGGTCCACCATCTGGAAGGCGCGGCGCGCGGCGTCGGCACGGGCGGTCGCTGCGGCCATGCTCTGGCGCGCGACTTCTACCGCGTCGAATGATGTGCGCACGTCGAGCGCGATCATCCGGTCGGCTTCGAGCGACCTGTACTGCATCGAGCGCTGCGCGGCCGCGGCCTGCTGGCGGCGCATTGCATCCTGGCCGCCGTTGAAGAGGTTCCACTGCAGCACTACGCTCGCCATCGCCGCATCGTGCGCGGTGTCGAAGTGGTATTCCGCTCCCTGCACGCCGTAGTCGGCGGCGACGGCGAGGCTTGGAAGAAATCCGGACGTCGCGGCGCGCCCCTGCGCGCGCGCGGCGGCGGCGCCGGCGGCCACCTGCGACCGTTCTTCGCGCCGCTGCGCGCCGGCGAACGCCTCATCGAGCGTCAGCGGGCGCAGCTCGGGAAGCGTCGTTTCGTCGAGCAGCGGCACCGGCGTCATCGCATCGCGATCGAGCAGCAGGTTGAGCGACCCCAGCGCCGCGTCGCGCATCCGCACCGACTCGGCGCGCTGCTGCTGCACGTCGGCCACCGCGGCGCGCGCCCGGTAGACCGCATCGCCGGTGGCACTCCCCGCGCCGACGAGACGCTCGGCGACGCGTTCGTTCTCGCGCACCACTTTCAGCGCCGCGTCGAAGATGTCCACGGCGCGCGCCGCGCGGGCGTAGTTCAGATAGGCGATACGCGCGTCGGCATCGAGCCGCCGCTTGGCCGCGGCCAGTTCGGCGCCGCGCAGGTCGCGCAGCGCGCGCGCCGCCGAGAGGTTGGCGAAGAGCGCGCCGTTGAAGAGCGGCAGCGTCGACCGCAGCTTCGTCTCCTGCTTGTAGGGCAGCGTCTGGTGGATGTTCGTCGGGAAGCGCGGCTGGCCGATGATCTGGTTGAGCGCCGCGTAGGCCGGATTGATGACGTCGCCCAGGTCGATGGCGCCGTTCATTTCCGAATAGCGCGCGTCGACCGAGAGGGTGGGGAGGAAGAGCCCCGCCGCCTGTCGCACGCCCAGTTCGCCCTGCTTCGCCGACTCGCGCGCCTGCCGCACGCCGAGGTTGCGCTCAATGGCGAGGCGGGCGATCGAGTCGAGCGGCGCCTGCGCCGCCACGTCGCTCGGCCACGTAAACATCAGGATCAGGGCCGCGATGAGCACCGTGATCGTGGTGATGATCAGGTGCAGCGCACCGTCGTCCGGCGAGAGCGTTCTGCAGTTCTTGAACATTGCTAGGGAGCGTAACGGTGTTAGGTAGATGCCGAAAAAAAGGGGGCTCAGTCGTTCGGATCGCGCAGGAGCCCGCGCAACACTACTTCGCAAAGCTGGCGCGCGGTTTCATCCGGGTCGCGGAGGTTCATCCAGGGGTGGCTCTTCCCGGGCGCCATCAGGTGGATGGCGGCGAGGCCGTGGACGCTGGACCAGACGATCTGCGCCAGCATCTCCGGATCCTTGAACTCCGGGCGGAAGCGACCCTGCTCGATCCCCTCGCGGAGGTTGTTGACCAGAAACTGGTAACCGTCCTCACCGCCTTCAATGGTTACTTGGTCGGGACCCGGGATCGGCCGTTCCACCAGGAACATGAACCGGAACTGCTGCGGGTGGGCCAGCGCGAACTTCACGTAGTTCTGCCCCATCAGGCGAAGGCGGGTGATCGGATCGGGGATCTGATCCATCGAGCGCAGCGCCTCGCCCAGGGCGCGGAAGTCGTACAGGCACAGCTCGTTGAGCAGCGCGTCCTTGTCCTTGAAATGGTGGTAGATGGCCGTGGCCGTGTACCCGATCTTGTCGGCGATGCGGCGCATCGACGTGTGCGCGTACCCGACGGTCGTGAACAGCCCACGCGCCGCCTCGAGAATCAGCCGGCGGGTCTCGGCTTTCTCGCGCTCCCGCCGCGCGCGCGACGGGGACGAATCTGGGAGCGATCCTTCGCTTGCATTTGACATGGTTCGGTAACATAACAGCGTTAGATGAAATTGTCAACCGAGGCAATCTAGCGTCGAGAACGCCCCTCCGGAGCCGTCATTGGCGTGGTAGGTTTCACGGGCCGCTCAGCGGAAGCGGGGCAGCGATTCACCGGCACCTGAACGGACACGGAGCTGCAATGTTCAGTCTCAAAGGCAAGCGCGCGCTCGTCACCGGCGGATCCCGCGGCATCGGCGCGGCGATCGCCCGGACCCTCGCCGAGGCCGGCGCCGACGTCTGCATTGGATACCACAAGCGCACCAAGGACGCCAAGAATGTGGTGGCCGAGTGCAAGGCGAAGGGCGTGAAGGCAGTCGCCTATGCCAGCGACATCGGCACCCGGGTCGGGGCCGAGAAGCTCGTCGTGCACACCGTCAAGGAACTCGGCGGGCTCGACATCTTCGTTGGCAACGCCGGCATCTGGCCGGTGGAAGAGGTGCTCGCGGCCGACATGGCCGACGACCGCTGGCGCCGCACGATGCGTGAGAACGTCGACTCGATGTTCTTCACCACGCGCGCCGCGCTCAAGGTGATGGATCCCGGCGGCCGCGTGGTGCTCATTGCCAGCACCGCCGGCCAGCGCGGCGAGGCGATGCACAGCGATTACGGCGCGTCGAAGGGGGCGATGATCAGCTTCGTGAAGTCCATCGCCATCGAGGTCGCGAGGCAGGGAATCACCGTGAATGCCGTCGCGCCGGGGTGGGTGGACACCGAGATGTGCGACGTGCCGTACGCGGACGGCGGGCGCGACAGGATTGCGGCGGGGATTCCGGTGGGGCGCGTGGCGACGCCGGAGGATATCGCGTTCCCGACGGTCTTCCTGTGCACGGACGAGGCGCGGCATATCACTGGGGAGATCGTGAACGTGAACGGCGGCTCGGTGCTGTGCGGCTAGCTGGCGCGCCAACGTTTGGCGCTTCGTGCGCGCCATTCTGGGGCGCTTCGTTAGGCAGCGGAGGGCGACCGCCGCCGCCATCGTTCGGGCGGAAGCAGCGCAGAGGCGGGGTCCCCAACGATGCGCGGTGCTGCCCCCAACGATTCGCGGTCCGAAGGCACCACAATCGCGTAGTTTAAGGCATGGCGACCCACGCGAGAATATTGGTGATCGGCGGCGGCCTGGTTGGGCTCGGCACCGCGCGCGCGCTTCGCGCCAAATATCCCACCGCCGCCATCACCCTCATCGATAAGGAACCCCGCTTCGGCGCGCACCAGAGCACGCACAACTCCGGTGTCCTCCACAGCGGCCTCTACTACAAGCCCGGCTCGGCGCGCGCGCGACTCGTGCGCCGCGGGCTGGCGCAGATGCACGCCTACTGCCGCGATCGCGGCATCGTCCACGACGTCTGCGGCAAGCTGGTCGTCGCGGCGACCGACGACGAAGTGCCGCGCCTGCGCTCGCTCTTCGAACGCGGCCAGCAGAACGGGTTGTTGGGACTGCGCTGGCTGAGCGCCGCCGAGGCGCGCGAGCTCGAGCCGCACGTGCGCGTGGTCGCCGCGGTGCACGTTCCCGAAGAGGGGATCGTCGACTACCGCGGTGTCGTGAACGCGCTTGCCGAGGATCTCGTCGCGGCCGGCGTGGAGACGCACGCGAGCGCGGCGGCGACGCGCATCGAACGCGACGGGGCAGGGTGGCGCGTGCAGGCCGGAGCGCTCGAGCTCCGTGCCGACTTTATCGTCACCTGCGGCGGCCTGCACAGCGATCGGCTGGCGCGCCTGGCCGGCGAGCGTCCCTCGACGCGCATCGTCGGGTTCCGCGGCGAGTACTTCGTGCTCAAGCGCGAACGCGAGCATCTGGTGAAGGGGCTCATCTATCCGGTCCCCGATCCATCCTTCCCGTTCCTCGGCGTGCACTTCACGCGCCTCGCCCTCGGCGGCGTGGAGTGCGGCCCCAACGCGGTGCTCGCGCTCGATCGCGAAGGGTACAAGCGCTGGGCGTTCAATCTGCGCGACGCCGCGTCGGCGCTCACCTTTCCGGGGCTCTGGCGCTTTCTCGCGAAGTACGCGGGGATGACGGCCTACGAGCTCAAGCGCTCGCTGAGCAAGGACGTCTTTGTGCAGTCGCTGCAGCGACTCGTCCCCGAGGTGACGGGCGATGACCTGCTCCCGGGGCCGGTGGGGGTGCGCGCGCAGGCGATGAAGCCCGACGGCACGTTCGTGGATGACTTCGATTTTCTCGAGCGACCGGGCGCCCTGCACGTGCTCAACGCGCCGAGCCCGGCGGCCACGGCCTGCCTGGCGATTGGCGAGGAGATCGCGGCGAAGGTGTAGGGGCCTCGCGGGCGTGGCATGCCCCAAGTGATGGGTCTAGGGCTCGGGAACTTCAAGCGCGCGGCAAATGCGACGCGCGAGGAAGTCGTGGATCTCCCGATGTCGCGGAACCGTGGACACGCGCTTGGTCGGGCCGACGAAGAGCGAGTGATTCGAACCTTCACGGAGTATTCGGCAACCGTGCGCCTCGAGATGCCGAATGAAATCCACGCGCTTCACGCGCTAAAATCCAGGGTCTCGCGAATCACATCAGCGTCCGTGAGTTCGGATCGCGACTGATCTCGATTGGCGGCAATGACCAGCTCGACGGCTTCCCGGAGATTCGCCCGCGCCTCCGCCAGTGTGTCGCCCTGGGAGTTGGCGCCCGGCAACTCCTCGACGAAGGCGATGTAGCCCTCAGGGACCTTTCGGTAAACGGCGGTGAGCGACAACATGGCGACTCCGAAGGTTGACGTCACCAACGATAACGGATCTCGGTGCCGCATTGCCAACTCCGGGCTCAAGGTCGACCATCGATGTGAGTGCAAACTGGCGCCAGCCAGGCCACGGAGCGTCATCGATTGCCGGCGATCGACACCGAATCGGCGCGGGCGATGTCGCACAAGCGCCGCTGACCATTCCCGCCCGGAATGCGGTACTTTCCAGCTGCGGGGAAAGGAGTAGGACGGTCCCCCCCGTCACCTCCCGTCCCCTCCCGTCCCCCCTAGACTGCACCCGTCCCTCGTCCCCAAGCCTCTACCCCCTCCCCGTTCCGTGTCCCGTCTCACCCCCCCTCCCGAGGTTCTCGAAATCGCCGCCCGCCTACGGCGCGCCGGCTTCGAGGCATGGTGTGTCGGCGGCGCCGTCCGCGACGCGCTCCTCGGCCATCAGCATCTCGATTGGGACCTCGCCACCAGCGCGACGCCCCCCGAGGTGATGCGCACGTTCAAGCGCACGGTGCCGGTGGGGATCGCCTTCGGCACGGTGGGCGTGCTCGACGCGCACGGGCGGATGCACGAGGTGACCACGTTTCGGCTCGATGTGAAGACCGACGGGCGGCACGCCGAGGTGCAGTTTGGCGCGTCGCTCGAAGAAGACCTGGCGCGCCGCGACTTCACCATCAACGCCATCGCGTACAACCCGCAGACGGGGGAACTCTTCGATCCGTTCGGCGGGCGCAAGGATTTGCGCGCCGGGCTGCTGCGCTGCGTGGGCGACGCCGAGCAGCGGATGAAGGAGGATCGCCTGCGCGCGCTGCGCGCGCTGCGCTTTGCGTCGCGCTTCGACTTTGCCATCGATCCGGCCACCTGGAAGGCCATCTGCAACTCCGCTCCGCACCTCAGCCGGCTCAGCGCCGAGCGGGTGAAGCAGGAGATCGAGAAGACGATGGAGCAGGTGCCGCGCCCGAGCGCCGCCTTCGCGCGCTGGCGCGAGGCGGGGGCGCTGCGCGCGCTCGTAGGCGCGCTCGACGACGCACCCGCCGAGAGGTTCGCGGCACTCGATCATCTCCCCCTGCCGATGGGGAAACGCGCCGTGGAGCGCAAGCTGCTGCGCATCGCGATGCTCTTCTTTGGTGACGATAAGCGCGCCGCCGAGCGCGCGCTGCGCGAGCTGCGCTTCTCGAATCACGACATCGCATGGGTGACGCGGCTCGCCGAGGCGCGCGCGACGCTGGGCGACGCGGTGGACGCCGCGATGGCGCGCGCTGATGGTCCCACCGACGCCGAGCTGCGCCGGTGGGCGGCGGAGGTGGGGCGCACGGCCGCGGCCAGTTGGTGGCGACTGAATGCCGCGCGGTGGAGCGGCCTGAGACAACTTGGGGAAGGGGCACAGGCACGGGGGGGTGCTCGGGGCGCGGGGGGTGCAGGGGAGGGAAACGGAGCGGCCACCCACCCGAGCACCTTGCACCCCACTGTGCCCGTGCCCGCGCACCCCAAGGTACAAAGCGCCTATCGTCGATTGGTTCGCATCGCCTATCGCGATCCGATCGAGATTGGCGACCTGCAGGTGGACGGCGAGGACCTCGCGGCGGCGGGCGTTCCCAAGGGACCCGCGCTTGGGTCGACGCTGCGGCGCCTGCTCGATACGGTGATCGAGAACCCCGCGCGCAACTCGCGCGAGGAACTCATGCGCATCGCGCGCGAGATGAAGTGATGGGCCTCTTCCGCCACCGCACGCCCATCACCTCCGTCGCCGATCGCTTCCGCGCCGCCGACACTGTGTTCAGCACCGCCATCGAAAACGGACTCCACGTGGCGCGCGTCGGCGCGCCGATGGAGCGCAGCGTCGAACTGCTGCACGCGCTCAGCGAGCATCTCCCCCCCGTGGTCGACTGCTCCATCGAGTGCCTGCGGAGCAAGCGCCGCTACGTGGGGCAGGGGCTGAGTCTCCCCGAGGTGCGCGAGACGATCGGCCGGCTCAAGGTGCCGCTGGTCGCGAGCGGCGGCGTGGAACTGGCCGTCTACACCCCCGACGACCAGCTGGTGCTGAGCCCGATGCTCGACCTGTGGATTTACAGCCGCACCGACCGTTGGGCATACCTGCTGATTGGCGAGGGGCTGGAGCAGCTGGAGGAAGTGCCACGGAGAGGGTGGAGCGTGGAGCGCGATGAGTTCACGGGGGCGCAAGAGTTGGTGACGGCTATCGCGCAGACGGCGGAACGGTTGACACTACGCGCCGTCTAATAACGGAACGAGGAGGAGGTAGAGGCCAGGCAAGGGGCGATGGGATGCGGAACGAGGAGGGAGATCACTGGCGCGCCATCGACCTCCCTCCTCGTTCCGAATCCCGTCCCTCGTCCCTTAGCCTCTACCCCCTCCCCGTTCCGTGTAGTCTCCCCATAATGGACGTTCCGTCCGCGTCTCAATAGGTTTCTCCCAGCACGCCGGCGGTGCCATCAATGGGGCCGCCCCGAACATTCTCATCCCCTGTGATCAATGATTCGCGCATCCGTTCTTGCAGCGGTCCTCGGCGGCTTTGTCCTTCCCCTCGCCGCGCAGAATCCGCCGGCCCCCCCGGCCCCTCCCGCGGCGCCGGCTCCCGCCCCTGTGGTGACGCCCACGGCGCCGACCGAGGCGCAGCAGGCTGCCGCCGCGATGGGGAAGAACGTCAGCAACGACCAGATTGCGAATGCCATCAGGAACTCGGGGATGAGCCAGACGCAGATCCAGGAGCGGCTGAAGGCGGCGGGGTACGATCCGTCGCTGGCGAATCCGTTCTTCGCGGGGCAGACGGGGCAGGCGGGCCAGCCCGGCGCCGCCGCTCCCACAGGAGCACAGGCCAACTCGTTTGCGCAGGCGCTCAGCGCGCTGGGCATTCTCACCCCCGACGCGAGCAACAAGCCCGAGGTGGAGCAGGAGACCGAGCGCGCCAATCGCGAGCGTGCCGCCGGCGGCGCGGGGGGCGTCTTTGGCCGCGAGATCTTCAATCGCGCCAGCACGGCCTTTGATCCCATCACCAGCGGCCCGGTGGACCCGGCGTACCGGCTGGGCGTGGGCGATGCGCTCCAGTTGGTGGTGACGGGCCAGGTGGAACTGGCCTACCAGCTCGAGATGCGCCGCGACGGGACGGTGATCATTCCGCAGGTCGGGCAGATCTCCATCGCGGGGCTCACGCTCGACGGCGCGCGCACCGTGCTGAAAACGCGGATGGCGCAGTCGTACAGCGGGCTCAACACGGGCGAGGCGCGGCTGGACCTGAGCATCGCGCGCATCCGCAGCAACGCGGTCTTCGTGATTGGCGAAGTGACCAACCCGGGCGCCATCCAGGTGAATGCGCTCGGCACGGTCTTCCACGCCCTGGCGCGCGCCGGCGGCCCTACCGATCGTGGCTCGTTCCGCGCCATCGAGGTGCGGCGCGGCGGGCAGACCATTCGCCGGCTCGACCTCTACGATTACCTGCTCAAAGGCGACGCGACCAACGACATTCGCACCGAGCAGGGCGATGTGATCTACGTGCCGCTGTCCACGCGCAACGTGGCCGTCACGGGAAGCGTGCGGCGCCCGCGCATCTTCGAACTGAAGCAGAACGAGGGCTTCCGCGATCTTCTCGGCTTCGCCGGCGGCCTGCAGGCGAGCGCCAGCGTGGAGCGGGTGCAGATCGACCGCGTGCTCCCCGCCGAGCGTCGCGCGCCGGGCATCGAGCGGGTGAAGGTGGACGTGCAGCTCAAGGGCGACCTCGATTCGCTGGCGCGCGTGCCGCTGCTCGACAACGACATCGTGACGGTCTTCGCCATCGGCGCCACGCGCCGCAACGTGGTGACGATCGGCGGCGAAGTCTACCAGCCGGGCGAGTACGAGCTGCGCGACAAGATGACGCTCGGCCAGTTGCTGCAGCGCACGCAGGGGATGCTCCCGTGGGCGCTGGGCGACCGGGTGAAGGTGGTGCGCCAGGTGCCGATGACGGGGCGCACCGAGTTGTTCAATGTGGACGCGCTCAGCGACGCGGGCCGGAACTTCCAGCTGGAGGAGTTCGACGCGGTGGAAGTGCTCGACGGACGCACCGCCTATCCGTCGGGGACGGTCTCGGTGAGCGGCGCGGTGAACCGCGGCGGGACGCGCGCGTTCACCGAGAAGGAGACGCTGCGCGACGCCATCGAACGCGCGGGCGGCTTTTCCGAGGAGGCGCAGTGGGTGGATCTTTCGCGTCGTCGCGTGGGCGCCAGCTACAGCGACACGACGAGCATCGTCTACAGCTTCCCGGCCGGCGCGCCGTTCGCCACCTCGTCCGCCGCGTCGTTCAAGCTGGAGCGCGACGACCGCATCTTCGTGCGGTCGTCGCCCGGCTTCCGGGCGCAGAAGGCGGTGACGGTGAGCGGCGAATTCACGTACGGTGGGGTCTACGCCATCACCGAGAATCGCGATCGCATCAAGGACATCGTCACGCGCGCCGGCGGTTCGCTGCCCAGCGCGTATGCCGAGTCGTTCCGGTTGCGCCGCGAGGGCAAGGACGTGGAAGTGGACTTCGTGCGCGCCATGCGCGGCGACGCCGAGAGCAACCTGTTGCTCCGCTCGGGCGATGAGCTGTACATCGAGTCCAACCCGCGCACCGTGCTGGTGCAGGGGGCGGTGAGCCGCCCCACGCTGGTGAAGTACGAGCCGGGGCGCTCGGTGCGAGAATACATCGAGCTGGCCGGTGGTCCGTCGGAACGCGGGCAGATGCACAAGGCGGTGGTGGCGTATCCCGCGGGAACGTCCAAGCGGGTACAGCGGGTGGCCTTCTTCTTCCATTCCTCGCCGCGCGTGGTCTCGGGTTCCACCATCACCGTGCCGGCGAAGCCCGAGTCCACCACGAGTTCCAACGAGATGTGGACGCGCATCCTGGCCTCCACCTCGGCGCTCGCCTCGCTCATCCTGGCGTACTCGGCCATCACCAAGTAGCGACGCAACGTGAACACACTCGTGTACGCAGTGGCGGGGGCGCGGGCCC